>DATLYW010000032.1 GCA_035574315.1 Candidatus Zixiibacteriota bacterium | reverse complement strand
TCCCGCAAAAGCTCGTTGCGCATCGTGATCTCACCAATCAGACCCTTAAGCCGACTGATCTCATCGTCCCGAGCATCCCTCTCCCGGATCTTTAAACCCGCAGAGCCCGCTGAAAGAAATCTCTGCCGCCACTCCGAAAGGCTAGCCGCCGTTATCCCCAGCTCTCGGGACAGCCCATCGAGATCCTCACCCCGCAGCAACCGACGCACAGCTTCCAACTTCCAGCGAGCAGAAAATCGACCTCGTTGCACTTGTCTTTTCGACATCGACACCTCCTGGGTTTTTCTCCCTAACATTTCTCCCAATCAGGTGTCCAAAGAAATCCTGGGGCGGGGGAGCATTTTCCAGTTTCTTCGCGGAGAAATTAGGACTGATGTGGTGGTCCATGTGACCCTGAGGCCTAACTAATTATGTAAGCTGGTCAGCCTATCCCGGGCAGCCGTTTTTAAACCTGGGGCTGAATCTATAACCTTCTCGGGTAGTTAGCAAGAAATTTTTATGAAACCACACCCGACAAACGCTGCACGTACGTCAGCCTGTCCTGCTCCAGGCAACGGACCGCCCGGGTCAAATACGAGTCCATCGACCGGGCTTTGGACCCCTCCACCTCCCCGGTTCGAAACGTATCCCCCAACAACTCTTGAACCGTCCTAAGGTGTTTGGACGGGAAATCTTAGGGGGTTAATGGATGTAAAAACAGTTCGAGGTTCGAAGTTCGAGGTGCGAAGGGCAGACCGGAGACCGGAAACGGAGGACCGGGACGAGCGCGACACAGGGCGCGACCAAGACGGGTTTTTACCTTGGCGGGCTTTGCGTCTTGGCGGGAAACGTCCTTCCCGGTCCTCGGTCTTCGGTCTTCGGTCTTTGGTCCTCGGCTCAGCGAGCCGTGAGGTATGGCGGAGAGGGAGGGATTTGAACCCCCGGTGCCCTTCCGGGCACACTTGATTTCGAGTCAAGCGCCTTCAGCCGGGCTCGGCCACCTCTCCGCATGTCGGGTGGATTGCTTTCGTTCCCTCAGGCTGGAAAAAAAGCCGGCAAGCAGAGCCGCGCATTCGCCCGCGAGCACCCCTGCGGTCACGGGAAGTCGATGATTGAGCCTCCCGTCTTCGCACAGACGGTAAAGCGACCGTACGGCCCCTCCCTTCGGGTCCAGACAGCCGAAAACGAGTCTGGCGATCCGCGCCTGCAGGATCGCTCCGACGCACATGATGCACGGTTCCAGCGTCACGTAGAGCTCGCACTCGTTCAGGCGCCATGTTCCGAGCGCGCCCGCCGCCTCGCCGATCGCGGCCAGCTCCGCGTGAGCCAGCGGGCTCTGCAGCGATTCCCGCCGATTGTGGCCCCGGGCGACGACGGCGCCGCCGCGAACGACGATGGCTCCTACGGGAACCTCATCTTCGGCGGCGGCTTTCTCGGCTTCTTCCAGGGCCGCACGCATCCAGCGCGCGTCGAGCGCTTCGCGTTCGTGTGCCGGGCTCATCGGGGAAAAAAATCTAGCACGAAACGATCGCGAATGAAATCGGGGGGCTGTCGCGGGAAGCAGGAAGCCGATATCAGGGATGCATGTACTCGATGGGCGGCGGCTCGATGTCGGTGACGACACGGCTCACCCCCGGCACGCTTTTGGCGATCTGCGTAATCTCCTTCTCCAGCTCCGGGTCCGCGAGAATCCCGGAGATGTAGACCTCGCCGCCGTCGCTCCGGACATTCAGGATCACGTTGCGGGTCTTGGGCGATGTGATCAGAGCCGCTTGAACGCGTGCGGTCGTCGTCAGGTCCTGGAACGCCTTTTCGGATTGCGGCGTCGGCTGGAACTCGGGTCTGCGGACCATGTCCGCGATGACCTGCGCGGCGCTGTCGATGCTCACGCGGGCCGTGTTCAACACCAGATCGTAGGTCAACGGATCCTGCCAGTCGATGTTGAACAGCGCCCGCAGCCGGCGACTTCGCACGCGGTCGAGCTCCTTCAAAAAGTGACGCGCGTCGTCCGCGGTCATCCCCTTCTGCGCCCTCACCTGCTCGATCCTGTACTCCAGAGGAGCCAGAACCAGCACTCTCAGCACGTGGCTGATTCCCGGGAAGAACTCCTGCCCCGCCCGTCCGTGATAAACGAGATTTCCCCCTTGAGCCACCTCGCACATTGCCGCCTGGAGCGTGATTCGATAGAGCCTCAGACTCTCGACCCAGCGCTCCCACCAGCGCCCCTCGGTCTCCAGGACCTCAGTGTACTTGGCCTCCGGTATCCCGTAACGCCGATGGGCCTCCAGCAGGACCTCGCGGTCGATGGAACGATAGTTGAGGGCGGCGGCAACCTTCTCGGCAATCGCTCCGCCGCCGCTGTAAGCCGCATGGGAAATCGTTACGATCGACACGACGGACCTCCTTGGGCTCCCGCGGATCGTCTTTACGCGGAAGGCGCTACCCGCAAAACCCGGGCTGGGCCTCCCGTTAATGCGAGGCCATTCTTGCACCGGGGCACTTTCGACGTCAAGTCTCTGAGGACCCCCCGGCGGAAGCGGTCCGGGAGGGGTCAAATGCGCCCTTGACAAGGTCGAAATTTTGGGCCTAGTATGCTACGCTTTTTCGCAGTCACAGGTAGAACCTGTGCCGGGCGTCGGAAGTTGAAAAAACGGGGTTGGGCGCGGGCCCGGGGTTCGAAGAGGCTTTTTTCGGTTGGCCCGTAGCATGCGGCAGCAGCGGACGTTTCTCACCACCAAGGAAGTGGCGCGCTATCTGCGCGTCAATCCCTATACCGTTTACCGGCTGGTATCCCAGAAAAAGCTGCCCGCCTACAAGGTCGGCTCTCAATGGCGGTTCAAGCGGGCGGTGCTCGACCAGTGGCTGAGCAGCCGGCTGAACACGCCGCTCCACCACTGAACGACTTTACGTCCCTTGTTCAGGTTCGGGTAAGCCGCCTGAGCCTGGTGATCACGTCGAGAGCCCGGACCGGCTTGGAGAGAAAATCGTCGCAGCCGGCTTCGATCGACCTGTCCTTGACGTGCGGCAGGGCGCTCATCGCCACGACAGGTATGCGATAGGTCTTCGGGTCGTTGCGGATAAAGCTGACCACTTCGAGCCCGTCCATATCCGACAGACCGGCGTCCAGCAAGACCAGGTGAGGGGTCTTTTCCTGGAGCGCCTGGATGGCGCCCTCACCTGTCCTCGCCACAAACGTATCGAAGCCGGCGATCTCCAGTTGCTTCTGGAGATAGGCGCTCTCGCGCGGCTTGTTGTCCACGATCAGGATTGATTTCTTGGTCATCCCGGCGCACCCGCCGTATTTTCCACGCAACGGGCGTGCCCTTCCCGGAAAAAGACGACAGGACCGGCAGCCTGGCGCCAGCGGAGCCCGGCCGTCGAAACGACGACCACCTCTTTCCGTACAAAACCGTACCGTTTGCGGCAAAATTGGCCTGAAAGGCTGAATTGACGCAGAGGGGAAAAAACAGAATCGTTTACTTGATCGTCCGGCCCTTGAGGACAATTCCCGACGGATCAATGCACTCGCAAGGCTCTCCCGCGGGGCCGAGCCCGTAGGGGCAGATCATCCGCCCTGCATTGCACTCCCTGGCGCTCCAGTGGTCCGCCAACGTCTGGAAGAACCCCCGCGTCGGCTCTTCCTGGCCGCGTCTCCCCTGGGCAGGGGAACCGCCTGCTCCACAGCCCGCCAGGAAAAAGATAACAGCAGCGACGAGCCCGGAGACGGCCGGCCGCCGCTCTCTCTCAGTCGCCTGGCCTCGATACGGTGGGTTCAAAGCCGTCTTCCGGAAAGTGGCGCGCCCGGAGGGATTTGAACCCCCAACCCCCAGATCCGTAGTCTGGTGCTCTGTCCAATTGAGCTACGGGCGCTTGATGATGATTGGCGGAGAGAGAGGGATTTGAACCCTCGGTACCCTTTTGGGGTACACACGCTTAGCAGGCGTGCGCCTTAGACCACTCGGCCATCTCTCCGTGCACCGCGCTGCCGGGTCCCCGACACAAATTGCCAGAAAAAGTTTTTTTAAGCTAGCACAGCAGCCCTGCGTTTTCCACAATGACGCTGCGCGGGCCCGCTGCCGCAGTCGACGTCGGCGCTTACCTCCTCCGTTTCCGCGACTCGCGAAGGCCTTGCGGCGCAACAAAATTGTGGACAATTTTACCTTTCTGCTCTATAGTTCGTGCCTGAGTCCATCCAAAAGGAGACGCTATGGCCGAACCACTGAGGCCCGCCGACCTCGGCGCCTTTCTGGGCCCGGGAACCAAAGTCAACGGAAAGCTTTTTTTCGACGGCCCGGCCACCATCGAGGGCGAGGTGGAGGGGGAGATCGTCGCTCAAGCCAACGTCAACGTCGGCCAGCAAGCGACGGTGAAAGGAAAGATCAGCGCCGCCTCCGTCCTGGTACAGGGCAAGGTGCTGGCGGACATCGTGGCCGAAAAGAAGCTGGAAATCCAGCCGCCTGGCTCGGTCGTGGGCGACGTGAATACGCAAAGCCTGATTATCGGCGACGGTGCCGTGCTCGAAGGCCACGTCTCGATGAAAAAAGAAGGCCGGGTTCTCCCGTTGCGTCACGACGTAAAGAGGGAGGGCACCTCCTGAAAGGGCGCGGCCTCCCGCCGATCCTGTCGCGCTAGGTTTTCAGGAGAGCTGGTTCCCGCCTCGGGGACGCGGTCCGCGTCGTCTCGCGCGCGATCGCGATGCGTCCGGTTCGAATCAGCTCCTTGATCCCGAGGGGCTTCAAGAGATTGATCAGCGCTTCGACCTTGTCCACGTCGCCCGTGATCTCGATCGTGTAGGTCGTCGGCGACGAATCCACGATCTTCGCCCGGAAGATGTCCGCAATCCGGATCGCCTCGTCGCGATGCTCCGGTTTGGTGTGGACCTTGATCAAAGCGGTTTCCCGGTCCAGATAGTGGGTTTCCGTGAGGTCCACCACCTTTAGAACCTCGACCACCTTGTTGAGCTGCTTCATGATCTGCTCGATCACCCGATCATCACCGACCGTAACGATCGTGATCATCGACGTCGTGGGATCGAGCGTCGGCGCCACCGAGAGGCTCTCGATGTTGTAGCCGCGGGCGCTGAACAGCCCCGCGACCCTGGCGAGGACCCCGAACTTGTTTTCGACCAGGACAGATATGATATGTTCCATTCGCTAGGCGGGAAGGACACCCTCTCCCTCGTCCACCTTTCTTTTGTGTGCTCCGCCCTTCCTGGCGTTGACCAGCTCGGGCGGGTCTTCGAGCATCATTTCGTGGTGCGCTCCCCCGGCCGGAATCATGGGGTAACAGTTTTCGTACGGATCGGTGTGGATGTCCATGAGCACCGGACCCTTGTGCTTCAGCGCCTCCTTGATCACCGGCTCGACCTCGTCCGGCTTGACCGCGCGCAAGCCGAGAATGCCGTAGGCTTCCGCAAGCTTGACGAAATCCGGGATCTTGCCGAGATAGCTCGCCGAGTAGCGCCCCTCATAGAACAGATCCTGCCACTGACGGACCATGCCGTGGAAGCCGTTGTTCAGCAGCGCCACCTTGACCGGCAGCTTGTGCTCGGCGACCGTCGCCAGTTCCTGGAGGTTCATCTGAAAGCTGCCTTCGCTGGTGATGCAGAGAACGAGCTTTTCCGGATAGGCCTTCTGGGCCCCGATCGCCGCCGGAAATCCGAACCCCATCGTCCCGAGCCCTCCGGAGGTCAGCCAGGTGCGCGGCTTGGAGCCTTTGAAGTACTGAGCCGCCCACATCTGGTGCTGTCCCACGTCGGTCGCGACGATCGCCTCGTGGCGCGTCAGCTGGTAGAGCTTTTCGATGACGAACTGCGGCTTGGTCACGCGATCGTCCTGCCGGTAGGTCAGCGGGTGCTCGTTCCTCCACTGCTCCACCTGTTTGAGCCACGCCGCCCGCTGCGACTTCACCTCCGCGGGGTTCCCGTCCATCGAGCGCAACATCACGTTGAGCTGGTGCAGCACCGCCTTGACGTCTCCGACGATCGGAATGTGGGCGTGAACCGTCTTCTTGATCGATGTCGGATCGATGTCGATGTGAACGACCCGCGCTTCCGGGCAGAACTCGGAGAGCTTTCCGGTCACGCGATCGTCGAAGCGCGCGCCGACGGCGATCAACAGGTCCGCATGGTGCATCGCCATGTTGGTCCAGTAGCCGCCGTGCATCCCCAACATCCCGAGAGAAAGCGGATGGGTGCCGGGAAAGCTCCCCAGTCCCATCAGCGTCATCGTCACGGGAATCTGCGTGATCTCGGCCAGCTCGCGCACCTCGTCGGCGGCGTTGGCGAAGATCGCTCCCCCGCCCACGTAGATCACGGGCTTCTTCGCCTTCATGATCGCTTCGGCGGCCTGGCGGATCTGGTGCTTGTTTCCGGTCACCGTCGGGTTGTAACCGCGCAGGTACACCCGATCGGGATACTTGAACTCCGCCTTGTCCGTGCTCACGTCCTTGGGGATGTCGACCAGGACGGGACCGGGTCTTCCCGACGTCGCGATGTAGAAAGCCTCCTTGATGGTCTGCGCCAGATCGGCGACGTTCTTGACCAGCACGTTGTGTTTCGTGCACGGCCGGCTGATGCCGACGTTGTCGGCCTCCTGGAACGCGTCGTTGCCGATCAGGTTGGTGGAAACCTGGCCTGTAAAGGCCACCAGCGGAACGGAATCCATGTACGCGTCGGCCAGGCCGGTTACGATATTGGTCATGCCCGGACCCGAGGTCACCAGGACCACGCCGGCCTTACCGGTCGCTTTCGCGTAGCCCTCGGCCATGTGCGCCGCAGCCTGCTCATGGCGCGTGAGAACGAGCTCGATGTCCTTCTGCTGGCACAACACATCGAAGATCTTGAGCACGACACCGCCGGGCAGACCGAAGACGGTTTTCACGCCTTCGTGCCGCAGCGATTCGACGAAGATTTCCGCTCCGCTTTTTTTCATTAATGCTCTCCGTCAGCTCGTACCGGCGTGCCGGTATTTGTCGAGAATCGCCATCATCCTGTCCTTGCCGATGAGCTTGAGTTTCTGCAACCGTTTCTTTTCTATTTCCTCGTCCGCCGATAGATGGATCTTGTTCTGGTACTCCGTCAGCTTTCGTTCCAGCTCTTGATGCTCTTCATAATACTTCTTGAGCTCCGGGTCCTTGTCCAAAAGCGAGACGATCGCTTGCTCTTCTCTGCTTTCCATGAGGAGCCTCCTTGATTATGAAGTTTTGCTGACGTGGCTTCGCGGCCTCAATCTAGCCTACGGTCCGGGCTTTGTCAACGTAGTCTTATTCATTGATTTCAAGCATTTATCCCCTTTTCCGGCTTCCGTCGCGCCCTGTCCGCGGCGAAGGTAAATCGGCACCAGCGAAGCGACCGGATCGGCCAGCCTGGCGCGGAGCCGCCGCTCGGCCAGGAGCGCTGTGGACGCCGCGATCGTCACGCAGCCTTCTCCGGACCGGATCTCCGCAGCCCCGCCGAGCCCCTGCTCGATCAGCGCCCGGTACGCCACCGCGCCGTCTCCGAAAAAACAAAGCGGCCGGCCGGCGGCGAGCGCCACCGACGTCTCGATCATCTCGGGCACGGAGAGAACGGCATCCTCGGTGAGCCGCCGCACGCCGCCGTTCTCCGCGGCGAACAACGCGGCGTACACTTCCTTCTTCCGCGCGTCGAGGCAGGAGCAAACGAGACCCGGCGCGCCGCGTACGCGCGCCGCGTTGGCCCACAGGGTCGAGATGCCGACTACGGGTACACCCCACCCCACCGCGAAACCCTTGACCGTTCCCAGAGCGACCCGGAGCCCCGTGAACGAGCCCGGCCCGATGGAAACGGCGACCCCGTCGACCTCCGAAAGCGCGCGTCCGGAGCGGCGCAGGACCGTCTCGATCAGGGAAAGAAGCGTTTCGGCGTGGTTGGCTCGGGGGACCGCCGAGGTCGGACGCGGATCATGGCCCGCCTCGGAGCACTCCTCTCCGATCACAAGCCCGTCCTCGACCAGCGCCGCGCTCGCGGCGGACGCCGCGGCGTCGATGCCGAGGATCCTCATCCACCGACCTGCTTTTCGAAGAACCTCGCGATGTCGTTGTAAAACGCGTAGATCATCAGCAGCATGAGCAGAAAAATCCCCACCTGTTGCGCCATCTCGCGATGCTTCAGCTCGACCGGACGGCCGATCACCGACTCCACGAGAAAAAACAGCAGGTGACCGCCGTCGAGAACCGGGATCGGCAAAAGGTTCAGCACTCCGAGGTTGATGCTGAGAACCGCGAGAAAATGGAGAAAGCTCCACAGCCCTTCCTGGGCCTGCTGCCCGGCCATTTGCGCGATCAGGATCGGCCCGCCCAGGTTTCTCGGCGAAACCTCCCCCTTGACCATCTTGTAAAGGCCGACCAGCGTGATCCTGGAGTATTCATAGGTCTGCTCCAGGCCCCGGGCCAGCGCCAGCCCGGCGTTGCCTTTCTCGAGGGTGGCCTGGCTGCCGATGCCGATGATCCAGTCCTCGCGCACCTCGCCGAAGATCGTCCGCACCTGCTTTTTCGCAGGCTGAATCACCACCGACAGCGTCTCGCCGCCTCGCTGGATTCCCACCGTGACCGGCTTTCCGCCGCTTTGTTTGATGCCGGAGGAAAGCTCCTCCCACGCGCGGATCGGCCGGCCGTTCAGCTGCACGATGCGATCCCCCTCCAGGATTCCGGCTCGCGCCGCCGGCGAACCGGGCTCGACGCTACCGACCAGATTCGAGACCACCGGCACGCCGTAGAACAGGAAAACCACCGAAAGCAGCACCACCGCCAGGAGAAGGTTGAACCCCGGCCCTGCTCCGACGATCGCGATCCGCTTGAGAAGGCTCTTATGAGCGAAGGACCTTTCGAGATCGGCGCCGCGGACCTCCTCGTCGGGGTCCTCGCCGATCATCTTGACGTAGCCGCCGAGGGGGAAGGCGCTGAGCGCGTACTCCGTCTCCCCCCGCTTGATCCTCCAGATCTTGGGACCGAAGCCCACCGAAAACGTCACCACGCCGACGCCGCACATTTTGGCGAGAAAAAAATGGCCGAACTCGTGGATGACGATCAGGACGCCGAGCCCGGCTATGGCTGCGGCGACGGCATAGACTAGATTTTCCATTTCCGGTTCTCCTCTGGCGGAGGCTAGCGCGCCAGCGCCGCCGCTCTCTCCCGAGCCCAGCGATCGACATCGAGGATTTCTTCAATGTCTCTCGGATGTCTCCGCACGTGTTGCTGCATCGTCCTTTCGATGATCCTGTGAATCTCCAGAAAACGGATCCGGCCCGCCAGGAACGCCTCGACCGCCACTTCGTTGGCGGCGTTCAGGACGGCCGGCATCGTCCCCCCTTCACGCAGCGCCTCGTACGCCAGCGCCAGTGCCGGGTAACGTTTCCGCTCCACAGGCAGGAAGTTTAACTCGCCGTGACGGGTCAATTCCAGCGGCTTCCAGTTCCCCCGCAGCCGATGCGGGTACGCCAGCGCGTAGGCGATCGGGATGCGCATGTCCGGAACTCCCAGCTGGGCGATCACGGAGCCGTCCTGGTAGCGCACCATGGAATGCACCACGCTCTGAGGGTGGATTACCACGTCGATCCGCGCCGGCTCCATGTCGAACTCCCAGTGCGCCTCGATGACCTCCAGCCCCTTGTTCATCATGGTCGCGGAATCGATGGTGATCTTGCGCCCCATCTTCCAGTTGGGGTGACGCAGCGCCTGCGCCACCGTGACCCGCCGCAGCTCGCCGAGGGGCGTCTTGAGGAACGGCCCGCCCGAGGCTGTGAGGATCAGCTTGTCGACCTCTTCGCGCCGGTTCCCCTGGAGGCACTGGAAGATCGCGCTGTGCTCGCTGTCCACGGGTAGCAGCCGCACCTTCTTTTTGGCGGCGGTCTTGACGAAAATCTCCCCCGCCATGACCAGCGCTTCCTTGTTCGCGAGCGCGATCTCCTTCCCCGCCCGCACCGCCTGCAGCGTCGGCATCAGCCCGGCCCCCCCTACGATCGCCGCGAGCACCACGTCGACCTCGGCCGCGGTCGCGACCTCGATCGCTCCTCGCTCGCCCCACAGGATCTCGGGCCGACGCCGGCCGATCATGGCCCTCAGCCGCGGCACATCCTCCTCGTCCCTGATCGAAACGTAACGGGGCGAGAACTCGCGTATCTGTGCCGCCAGACGCCGTAGATTCTTCCCGGCGACGAGCCCGCAGACCCGGAACCGGTCGGGGAAGCGGCGCACAAGATCGAGCGCGCTCACGCCGATCGACCCGGTCGAACCCAGAAGAGCCAGTGTCCTCATCGATGAAACGCGTCCAGGTAGAGAACCGTAAAGGCCGCGGCGAAGACTAGGCTGTCGATCCGGTCAAGCACTCCGCCATGGCCGGGAAGGAACGTCCCGGCATCCTTGATGGCGAACGCCCTCTTGATCCACGACTCGAACAGATCGCCGAGCTGCCCGACCAGGCCGAGCAGGCCTGCCAGTCCCACGGCCTCGAGCCAGCCGATCTGCGGCGCCAGAAACGGCGCGCCCAGGGCCCCCGCGGCAACACCCCCGGCGACATAGGCCAGCGCCCCTTCGACGGTTTTGCCGGGACTGAGCTCGGGGACGAGCTTGACGCGGCCGAACCGACCCCCGATGAAATACGCCAGCGTGTCTCCAGACATGATGACAAATAAGACGAAAAAAACCCAGCGTCGCCCTTGGTCCCGCTCGAACAGAAAGATCCATTGCGGCACCAGGAGACCGATGTAGAGAGTGCCGAGCAGCGTCCAGGCCAGCCCCGCCAGTCTCTCCTTCAACGGTCCGCCGAGAAAGAGATAGACGGCGAAAAGCAGCATCAGCCACCCGGCCGGCGCGCCCGCCCGGCCGGGTCCCCATATTACCGAGGCCGACAAGAGGCCCCCGAACAGGGTCCCCAGAAGGCGATGTTTCCTGCTTTCGGGAAAGACGACGCCGAAATATTCCCACAACGCCCGCAGAGCGACCAGAAGCAGAAATCCGGCGAAGACCTCCCGGCCGGCCCACCCCACCAGCACGACCAGCAGCGGGATTCCCGCCGCCGCAGTCGCCAGCCTGGCTCTAAGATTTGCTTCCACCGGCCTTCGCGGGCGAAGGAAGACCGTCGAGTATCTGCTCGTCGGTTCGGCCGAACCTCCTGCGACGCCGCTGGTATTCGAGGAGCGCTTCCAGGTACTGGGGCTCCCGGAAATCGGGCCACAACGTGGGAGTGACGTATAGCTCGCTGTACGCGATCTGCCAGAGGTAGAAGTTGCTGATCCGCATCTCGCCGCTGGTGCGGATCAGGAGGTCGGGATCCGGCACGCCGGGAGTATCCATGTGCGCCGAGATGAACGGCTCGGAAATGTCGTCGGGCGAGCACTCCCCGCGCCGGACCTTTTCCGCGATCTTGCGCGTCATGCGCACCAGCTCGTCGCGGCCGCTGTAGCTGAGCGCCAGCACCACGGTCATGCGCCTGTTGTCGCGCGTCAGCTCGATCACTTCCTCCAGCGTCCGCCTCACCGCCGGCGGCAAACGCTCGCGGTCCCCGACCGCCAGCAACCGGATGCCGTAGCGCATCATCTTGTCCTGCTCGGCCACCAGGTAGTGCTCGAGAAGTCCCATCAACGCATGGACCTCGTCGTCGGGACGGTGCCAGTTTTCGGTCGAGAAGGCGAACAGGGTCAGATAGGGAATGCCGAGCTTGCGGCTCATCTCGACGATGGCCCGCACGGAGGTCTTGCCCTTGCGGTGGCCCTCGATGCGGCTCTTTCCCCGCGAGCGCGCCCAACGGCCGTTGCCATCCATGATGATGGCCACGTGCCGGGGCAACCGGCTCTTTTCCAGTGCGCCGAAGTCCATCTCAGGCCTGGCGGGTCACGCTGCGCTTCATCGACGGAAGGCCGGAAGGGGCCGCGGGGAACCTTTTTCGCAGGAACGCGGAAACGGCCGGCACGGAGGCGGCGGAGATCACACCTCCATGATCTCTGCTTCCTTCGCTTTCAACACCTTGTCCACCCGGCCGACGAACTCGTCCGTGATCTTCTGCACCCGTTCCTGCGCGTGCTTGCACTCGTCGGCGGTGATCTCTTTTTTCTTCTCGCTTTCCTTGAGGCGCTCGATGGCGACCCGGCGATGGTTGCGGAGCGAGACGCGGTACTCCTCGCCGATCTTCTTGACGTGCTTCACCAGCTCCTTGCGGCGCTCTTCCGTCAGCTGCGGGATCGGCACCCGGATGATCTTGCCGTCGTTGGCGGGAGTCAAACCCAGATCCGACTTGAGGATGGCCTTTTCTATATCGCCGATGGCGCTGCGGTCGAACGGCTGGATCACCAGCAGCCGCGGCTCGGGCGCGCTCAGCGTGGCCAGCTGGTTGAGCGGCGTGCTCGCTCCGTAGTACTCCACGACCAGGCCCTCCAGCAGAGCCGTCGAGGCCCGTCCGGTTCTCAGCCGCGCCAGCTCCTTGCGCAGAGCGTTGAGCGACTGCTCCATCTCTTTCTGCAACTCAGCGAACAAGGCTTCATTCATCGTTTCCCCGCGCTTACCAAGGTTCCTATCGGTTCACCCGACACGACCCGCCTGATATTGCCCTTTTCCATCAGATTGAAAACGATGATCGGCAGCTGGTGGTCCATGCACAGCGAGATCGCCGTGGAATCCATGATCTTCAGCTCGCGGTTCAACACCTCGATATAGGTCAGCTCCTGGAATTTCGTGGCGCCCTTGTACTTGAAGGGATCGGCGTCGTAGACGCCCTCGACCTTCGTCGCTTTGAGAATGACCTCGGCGCCGATCTCCATCGCCCGCAGGCTCGCCGTCGTATCCGTCGTGAAGTAGGGATTGCCGGTCCCGCCGGCGAAAATCACGACCCGCCCTTTCTCCAGATGGCGCGTCGCGCGGCGGCGGATGTAGGGCTCGGCCACCTGGCGCATTTCGATGGCGGAAAGCACCCGCGTGGAAACGCCGAGCTTCTCGAGCGCGTCCTGCAGAGCGAGGCTGTTGATGACGGTCGCGAGCATGCCCATCGTGTCGGCGCTCGCGCGGTCCATCCCCATCTCGCTCGCCAGCGCGCCGCGGAAGATGTTGCCGCCGCCGACGACGAGCGCCATCTCGCAACCCATATCTTTGACTTCTTTGAGCTCCTGCGCGAAGGCTTTGACGGTCTTGCCGTCGATGCCGAAGGCCTGCGGGCCGGCGAAGATCTCCCCGGTCACCTTCAGGATGATCCGCCGGTATTTGAGCTTGCCGTCGTTCATGCGGCGCTAGCTCTTCTGCAAGCCCTCTCCGAGGTGATAGCGCGCGAATCTGCGAACCTGGATGTTTTCTCCCAGCCGCGCGATCGCCTCGGCGAGAACGTCCGACACCTTCTTGTCCGGATCCTTGATGTAGGCTTGTTCCAGGAGGCACACTTCGGAGTAGAAACGTTCGAGCTTGCCCTCGACGATCTTCTCGACCACCTTTTCCGGCTTGCCCGATTCGAGCGCCTGGCGTCGATATATCGCTCGCTCGCTTTCCACCTCCTCGGCCGGCACGTCCTCCGGCCTGATGTAGCGCGGGTTCGCGGCCGCGATCTGCATGGCGATGTCCTTCAAGAGGTTTTGAAACTCCGCGGTCCTAGCGACGAAATCGGTCTGGCAGTTGAGCTCCACCAGGACCCCGATCTTCCCCCCCGGATGCACGTACGCCCCGATCGCCCCGTCGGCCGCGACGTTGGCGGCCTTTTTCGCCGCGGCGGCGAGGCCTTTTTGGCGGAGGTACTCGACGGCCTTCTCGAGATCGCCCCCCGACTCCGCCAGCGCCTTCTTGCAATCCATGATTCCGGCGCCGGTTTTTTCCCGAAGCTCCTTGACGGTCGCTGCGCTCACTTCCATCGCGATCAGGCTCCTCCCGCGGACGTCTGCTCTGCCGGAGCGGGCTCCGGCGCCGGGCCGCCGGACGGCGCCTCGCCGGCCGCTTCTCTGGCGAGCGACTGCTCGTAGAGAGCCTTCCCTTCGATGATGGCGTCCGCCATGGCCGAGCAGAACAGGCGAATCGCGCGGATGGCGTCGTCGTTGCCGGGAATCTTGTGGTCGACCAGGTCGGGATCGCAGTTGGTGTCGATCACGGCGATGACGGGTATGCCGAGCTTTCTCGCTTCGCGGACGGCGATTTCCTCCTGCTTGGGGTCGATGACGAAGATCGCGTCTGGAAGCTTTTTCATCCCCTTGATCCCGCCCAGGGCCTGCTCGAGCTTCTCGCGCTCGCGTTTCAGGCCCAGCATCTCCTTTTTCGTGAGCGCTTCCACGATTTTCGGGTCGTTTTCCATCTCCTCGAGCTTGCGCAGGCGCTCGATGCTCTGCCGGATCGTCGTGAAGTTCGTGAGCGTCCCGCCCAGCCAGCGGTTATGGACGTAGAACATGCCGCATCGTTCGGCTTCCTCCTTGATCGCGTCCTGGGCCTGTTTCTTGGTTCCGACGAACAGGATGTGGCCCCCGGACGCGGCCAGGTTGCGGACCACAGCTTCGACTTCCTTGAACATCGACACGGTCTGCTGCAGGTCGATGATGTGAATGCCGTTGCGGGCGCCGAAGATGTACGGCTTCATCTTCGGGTTCCAGCGACTGGTCTGGTGGCCGAAATGCACTCCGGCCTCCAGCAACTGCTTCATCGAGATTTCAGCCATGAACGCTTGTCTCCTTTGGTTTCAGCCTCCCCTGTCGTCTTCTCTCCCCCGGACCCCATGGGCACCTCGGATGGGAGATCGGGCAGGGTGTGGAATGTTCGGCACTGGTACAGGCCGCATGCGGGCG
Source organism: Candidatus Zixiibacteriota bacterium (assembly GCA_035574315.1). Taxonomy (NCBI): domain Bacteria; kingdom Pseudomonadati; phylum Candidatus Zixiibacteriota; species Candidatus Zixiibacteriota bacterium. Next base: position 20,229 of record DATLYW010000032.1, on the reverse strand, counting down.
CACCTGCGCCGCCGGGTGGCGGCTCGGTCGACCGAAACGGCAGCCTTGCGTTTTTTAACAAAGATCGGTCGGGCACGCAAGGCGAGAGGACCGGAAAGCAGGCTTCTACTGGTTCATCGACTCGAGGAATTCCTTGTTGCTCTTGGTACCGCGCATCTTGTCCAGCAGGAATTCCATCGCCTCGACCACGCTCAGCTGGGACAGCACTTTCCGCAGGATCCAGATGCGGTTGAGGTCTTCCTTGGCGATGAGCAGCTCTTCCTTCCGCGTCCCGGACTTGTTGATGTCGATCGCCGGAAAGACGCGCTTGTCCATCAGCCGGCGGTCGAGGTGCACTTCCATGTTGCCGGTGCCCTTGAATTCCTCGAAGATCACCTCGTCCATCCGGCTGCCCGTATCGATCAGAGCCGTGGCGATGATGGTCAGGCTGCCTCCGTCCTCGATGTTTCTCGCGGCCCCGAAGAATTTCTTCGGCTTGTGCAGCGCGTTCGAATCGACGCCTCCGGAGAGGATCTTGCCGCTCGGCGGCACCACCGTGTTGTAGGCGCGCGCGAGGCGCGTGATGCTGTCGAGCAGGATCACGACGTCCTTGTTGTGCTCGACCAGACGCTTGGCCTTCTCGATCACCATCTCCGCGACCTGCACGTGGCGAGTCGCCGGCTCGTCGAAGGTCGAGCTGATGACCTCGCCGTCGACCGAGCGCTGCATGTCGGTGACTTCTTCCGGCCGCTCGTCGATCAGCAGCACGATCAGGATCACCTCTTTGTGGTTGTGGGCGATGGCCTTGGCGATGTGCTGCAGCATCATCGTTTTGCCGGTGCGGGGCGCAGCGACGATCAGACCGCGCTGCCCCTTGCCCACGGGCGTGAGCAGATCCACGATCCGGGTCGTGAAGTCGTCCGGCTGGTACTCGAGCTTCAGCCTCTCGTTGGGATAAAGGGGCGTGAGGTTGTCGAAGAGGATCTTCTCGCGGGCTTTTTCGGGATCCTCGTAGTTGATCGATTCCACCTTGAGCAGCGCGAAGTAACGCTCGCCGTCCTTTGGCGGCCGGATGTGCCCCGAAATGATGTCACCGGTCCGCAGATTGAAGCGGCGGATCTGGCTCGGCGACACGTATATGTCGTCCGGCCCCGGGAGATAGTTGTAGTCCGGCGCCCTCAAGAACCCGAATCCGTCGGGAAGTGTTTCCAGGACGCCTTCGCCGTAGATGTGGCCGTTCTGCTCCGTTTGCGCCTGCAGGATCGCAAAGATCAGCTCCTGCTTGCGCATGTTGGCCGCCCCTTCGATGTTGAAGTTTTTCGCGATCAACGCCAGATCGCTGATCTTCTTTTCCTTCAACTCCTTGAGGTTAAGGCCCTTGAGGTTGGGGCTGCTCTCTTCCGTGGCTTCGGGTTCGGTCACTCGGGTTCTCCCACGGACCATATGTTATACCTCTCCTTTCGTCACCTGAGCGACGTGTTTAATGGCGTACGATCGTCTGCGCGTCAGGGTTCGTTCGCGTCGAATGATAAGCGCTGCTCAAAAAGGGTCACTCCGATCGATCCGTCGTGGAATTGCCGCATGCTCCAACGCCGTGACAGGCACGGCAACCGGGACGACACGCTCTTACATGGAGATGCAAAGGCTTAATTTGGAGGCCCAAACCAACTTTAGATCGGATTGCCGAGCGCTATTGTCAAGAGTGGGGGTTGATTCAAAGAGACCGCTGAAACTGAATGAAGCTTATTTCAAAATGCCGTTCTTGTCAACCCCTTGGACGCCGTGCCATCGACCTGCCCGGAGGCCCGATCTTCAAGCGCTCTTAGAAGCTCGGCCATGTCCTCGGGAACGGGAGCGTGGAACTCTACAGCCTGGCCGGTCCGCGGATGTTCGAAGCCAAGACGCTCGGCATGCAGCGCCTGGCGGGGAAACGAGTCCAGGACCGCGATTCCGGTAGCCTCGCGGCGCCTGCCCCCGTATACGGGATCGCCGACGATCGCGTGGCCCCAATCGGACAGATGCACGCGAAGCTGGTGCGTGCGGCCGGTTCGCGGCCTGAGGCGCAACAGCGTAACCCACACGTCGCCCCTTCGTCCGCGGGCCACGGCAAACTCCCTCTCGACCGTCCATTCCGTCACCGCCTCCCGCTTGCGGGCGAGCGCGTGGAGGCTCGACATCCGCTTTCGGTCCGAGCGATGCCGCCCGATGGGCCGGTCGATCACCCCGCTCGCCGAGCCCATTCTTCCCCACACCAGCCCGAGGTACTCCTTGGCGACCCGGCGGCTTTTGAACTGACGCGCCAGGCGCGTGTAGGCGAGATCGTTTTTCGCGACCACGATGACCCCCGACGTATCCTTGTCCAGCCGGTGAACGATCCCCGGCCGCCGCTCCCCGCCGATTCCCTGGAGGTCGGGACAGTGGTGGAGGAGCGCGTTGACCAGCGTTCCTCGCCGCTGCCCCCCGGCAGGATGAACCAGCATTCCCGCGGGCTTGTTTACCACGATGCAATCCTCGTCTTCGAAGAGAACGTCGAGCTCGATGGCCTCCGGTTCGATGGCCGGCGCCGGGCGGGCTGCGGGTCGGCGGATCTCCACGACGTCATGAAGCTTCAAACGCGTTGCCGGCTTGGCCCGCGCCCCGTTGACCGTCACCAGCCCCGCCGCTATCAGTTTCTGCGCCGCTGCCCGGCTGATTGCCTCGTCCCCTGCGACCTGCGCCAACCGGCGTGCAACGAAAACGTCCAGACGCACCCCCGCCGCGGCGGCTTCCACGAAGCTCCGATCGACGGCACCGGCTTCTTCGCCGCCCTCAATCGCCTGCCGCGATGCAATTGAGGATTGCCCGCGCGCGTTCGACGTCCGTTTCCATCTGGCGGATGAGGTCTTCGACGTTGTCAAACTTCCTTTCTTCCCTGATACGCTTGACGAACGAGAGCGTTACGGGTTCTTCGTAGATGTCCCGGTCGAAATCGAAGATAAAGCATTCCACTGTCCTCGGACCGGCTCCGAAGGTCGGGTTCGTGCCGATACTGGTCACGCTTGGCCATTCCCGCTCCTCTACCCGGATCAAGGTGGCGTAGACTCCGTCCGCCGGGAGCACTTCCGTACGGCTCGCCACGTTGGCGGTGGGAAAGCCCAGGTCCCTGCCGCGGCGGTTGCCCCCCACCACCCTTCCCGAGATGAAATGATAGCGGCCGAGCATTTCTTTCGCTTCTTCGACTTCCCCTTCCTCGATCAGGCGCCGGATACGCGAGCTGCTGATGCGGCTTCCCTTCCACATGATGGGCTCGACCACTCCGACCTCGAAACCGAGGCGCTCCCCCCAGCGGATCAGGTCATCAACCCGTCCCCTCCGTCCCCGCCCGAATCTCAGGTCCCGTCCCACCCAGAGCTTCTGAACCTTCAGTCGCCCGGCCAGGAAATCCGCCGCAAAGGTCTCGGCCTCGATCCTCGAGAACTCCACGTCGAAATTCTGTATGACGACGGCGTCAACGCCGAAGGACTGCAACAGCCGCATCTTGTCCTTGTGCGTGAGCAGGAGTTTCGGCGCCCGGTGGGGCGCCAGCACCTTGAGCGGGTGCGGCTCGAAAGTCAGCACCACCGCCGGGCAGCCGCTCTTGCGGGCGTCCGCCACTGCATTCCGCAACAGCGCCTGATGACCCAGATGGATCCCGTCGAAATTTCCCATGGTCACCACCGACCGGGGAAACGGCAACTTATCGAGGTGACGGATGACCTCCATGATACGAAAAGCCCGGGCCAGGCGTGTCGCCTGGACGGCCGGAGACCGCAAGCCCTCCCGGGCGGCGGAGCGTCGATCCTTACGCGACGCGGGGCGGGCCGCGCTACCCCACGGCAGCCTTTAACGGGAGCAGGAAAAGGATTTCGGGCCTGAGGCAAGCCGGCAAATGCGGCCGGCCATCACGACTCCAGAGATTTCAGTCGTTGCTTTGCCCGTGCCGCCTCGGGAGCTTGGGGGTATTTTTCGATGACCTCCTGAAGGATCAACCGCGCGTTGACCTTCTCTCCCAGCTCGGCGAATGCGAACCCCTGTTTCAGGAGTGCCGCCGGCGCCTTGTCTCCCTGCGGGTAGAGCCGGCGAACCGCGTCGAATTCCAGGATCGCCTGATCAAATTCGCGAAGCGCGTAGTATCCCTCGCCGATCCAGTATTGGGCGTTTGCAGCCAGCTTGCTCTTCGGGTGCTTTTTGAGAAACTCCTTGAACCGCGCGATGGCGGCCCGGTAGTCCTTACGCTCCATCAGGCGCCAGGCGGCGTCGTAGTCTTGCTTGACCGCCTCCGTCTCGGCGAGGCCATCCCCCACGGCCCCGGGTGCGCCCGCGTCCGAGCGCCCTCCCTGCCCCGCCTGTACCGCCTCCTGGAGCCGCTTGATCTCCTCTTCGCGACTCTTGAGGAGCGCTGCCTGCGCCTTCAGCTCTTCATCCAGCTTCGCCAGCCGGGCTTCGAGCTGCTTCAACCGCTGATCCCCTTCTCGAGTGGACCTGCCGAGCTGCCGACCGACCTGCTGTTGCATTTCCTCCACTCGCTCGCGGACCGCCCTCGTTTCGCGTTGCGTCTCCTGGAGCGTGGCGCGCGTGTCGGCCAGGCTCGCGCGGACCGATTCGAGGTCGCTCCTGAGGCTGCTCATATCGGCCCGCAGGCGCCGTTGCTCTCTCTCGACCAGCTCGATTTGTTGAGGCATAGCGCAGCTCGAGACCGCGGCTCCGACCAAACCGAGCAGGATGTAAGCTCCGAAATTCATGCGGCGAAAAAGACCGGCTCGAGTCACCGGTTCATGATGCCGGCCGCGCGGTGATGATCACGAATCGCGCCCGGCGGTTCCTCTGGCGGCAGTCCTCGCTCTGCTCCCGGCATACCGGGATCTCTTCCCCATAGCTGATCGTCGACAGCCGGTTGGCCGCAATGCCCAGGCTCACCAGGTAGTCCTTTGCCGACTGGGCGCGCTTGGCGCCGAGCGCCAGGTTGTACTCGTTGGTGCCCCGATCGTCGCAGTGCCCTTCGATCTCTACCCGCGCCCCCTGGTTGCGCTTCAGCCATTCCGCATTGGCCTTGAGCGTGTCGCGTGCATCGGCCCGAAGGTCGTACCGGTCGAAATCGAAGAAGATGTCCTTGAGAGGTCCGCTCGTAGCGGCCGATTTCCCCTGCTGGAGGCTTTCCAGGCTCGAACCGGAGCCGAGCGTGGACTCGCTGCCGCCTTTTTGGCCCATCCCGGCACCCTGACCTCCCCCGCCTGCAGAAGGGCCCGCTGAAGGCGCTGGCGCCGCTGGCTTCGGGGTCGATGACGGGGCACAGGCCGAAGACGCCAGCAGAAAAGCCCACACGGCCGAATAACACGCCATTTTAAATGTATTCAAGGCCTTTACTCCTTTGTGAGGGAATTCAAGCCATTGAGGTCGCTGTACATGAATTGAAGAGACTTAGTCTAACCGAGGGGACCAGCTCGGTTTTGTATCATCTCCACCCGACCCTGTCAATCGGCGCTGGTTATCTCCGTTGGCTTGCATCACGTAGAGGTGGTAGCGACCGGCACGATTGGAAGAGAAGACCAGGAACCTGCCGTCGGGCGACCAGGCGGGGTCTTCGTTATCCGCGGAATTATTCGTCAGTCGGGTCGGTTCGCCGCCGTCCACCCCGATGGTGAAGATCGAAAAACGACCCCCTACCCGGCTTATGTAAGCGATCTTGTCGCCCTTGGGAGACCAGTCCGGCGAGGTGTTGTAACTCCCGGTATAGGTGAGCCTGCGCGTCCTGCCGCTGGCCACGTCCAGAATGTAAAGCTGAGGAGAGCCGCTCCGGTCCGAGACGAAAACCAGTTGCCGCCCGTCCGGAGACCATGCGGGGGAAACGTCGATCCCGGGGTCGTCCGTCAGGCGCCGTACGATGTTGCCCGAACGATCGAGAAGGTAGAGATCCGTATTGCCCCCCCTCTCCAGCGACACGGCGACGAATTGTCCGTCCGGAGACCATTTCCCCCCCAGATTCAGACCGGTTCGTGAGGAGAACTTTATGTCTTTGCCGCTGAAAAGCTCGAAGAGGTAGAGGCTCGGGTTTCGGTCCTTGAAGGACGTGTACAGGATTGCCCTGCCGTCCGGCGTCCAGGAGGGCGACAGATTGATCGTGCGATTGTTGGTGACCTGGTACTTTTCGCTGCCGTCGAGATGGGCCACGTAGATCTCCTTGAACCGTCCGCCGCTCGTCGATACGTATGCGATGCGCGTGTTGAAGATTCCCTGCACGCCGGTGAAGACCCGGATGATCTCGTCGGCAAACTTGTGGGCGATTCGCCGGTAGTCCCTGGCCCGACCGACGTAACGCTTGCCGATCACCTCCTTGGCCTGGGTGACGTCGAACAGGCGGAGCTCCACCGTCAGCTCCTCCCCCTGGACCATGAACCGGCCTTTGACCAGCCCTTCGGCCCCGATCGTCGACCAGTCCCGAAAGTCGAAAGTCCCGAGAGTGTCGCCGCTCCGCTGCGGGTGCTCGATGTACGCCGCCCGATCGATGACGCGAAACCAGCCCGAAAGGTCGAGGTCGTAAACGATCGTGTCCGCGATTCCTTCGGATAGCTTTCCGGGATCGCCGCTCCCCATGTTGCGCAGCGGAGAGATCGCAATCGGATATTTCGGAATCCCGGGTCCGATGATCTCGAACTTCGTCGACTGGGCTTCCGCCCTCGTTGCAAGCATCAGCCACGCGGCGCAGAGAAGCGCGATCGATTTCCCTTTCACGAACTTATCCCCCCAGATCCTTCGGTCGAAACGTCAGCTCGACGTCGGAAAAATCCTTGCGCAGGCTTTCAGGCGGAGAGGGGAGCGGATTCGACTTTCGAACCGCGCGCAGCACCGACTGATCGAACGACGGATCGCCGGAGGCCTGGACAATCTTCAGGCCCGAGATCTCCCCGGTTTCCTTGATATTGAAACGCACGACGACCTTGAGGTCGTTTTTCAATCCTGCCCAGGCCCAGTTCTGCTTGATCGTGCTGAGCATCTTGTTCTGGTAGGCGATGAACTCGATGCCCTTGGCGATTCCGCCGCCCCTCCCGCCGGGGCCCAACGCAGCTGCTCCTTCCCCCTCCCCCGGTCCTGAGCTGATCGTCTCGCCCTTGTTCGAGGTAGTTTTCTGTTTGGAATCGGCCCGCTCACGGATACGCTCGAGCGCAGCCTGGATCAGCTTCTCCCGCGCGGTTTCCGAGAGGCCTTTTTTGGTTTCGGCCGCGCTTTCGGTTTCCGCTTCCCGCTTCGCCGGCTCCTTTTTCGGCGCGCTCTTGAGCGCAATGCGCTCTTCTTCCCTCTCCGGCTTTGGAGCTCTGGTTTTCTCCGGCTTTTCGGCCTTTGCTTTCTCCGCCTTTTCGGTTTTCGCTTTTTTGGGCTCCGCTTTCTTTTCCGGGACAGAAGCCTCGGCCCGTTCGCTCGCCTTCGCTGGGGGACGCGGCCTGGTCCGATCGGGCAGCTCGGTCCCGAAGTTCCGCCCGCCGATCCTCTCACCGCCGACGAGATCGACCGTGTAGACCGGCGGCGAGGCGGTTCTGGGAGAAGAAGGAAGAAAGGGCGCCACGAACATCGCCGCGATCAGCACGCCGTGGATCACCAGCGAGACCAGCAGCCATTTCGATATGCTTTCCTCGCCTTCGCTTTCGCGTGCCGGTCGGTCCCGCAGGCTGGTCAATCGCCGCGATGGCTCTCCGGCCATGGAAGCCTAACCCTCCTCGGAATCTGGACGAGTCACCATCCCCAGCCGTTCGATGCCGGCCTGCTTGATCGCCGCGATCGTCTTCATCACCACGCCGTAGCGCACGTTCTGGTCGGCGCGGAGATAGACCTGCTTGTCGGCTTGCAGCCGCCGAATCGCGCTCAGCTTTTCCCGCAGCTCCTCCGGCGAGACGAGATTGTCGTTCAGGTAGATTCTCCCGTTTCTGGCGACCGTCACCACCAGATGCTCCTCGGTTCCCGGGATGGCGCCGGCACGCGCCTGGGGAAGATTCACTTGAACCCCCTGCTGGATGATCGGCGCGGTGACCATGAAGATGACCAGCAAGACCAGCATCACGTCCACCAGCGGGGTAACGTTGATCTGCGCGATCGTCGCTCCGTCGCGCTGGGGAGAAGCATCGACTGCCATAGAGTCCTCTTGCGCCTATTTGAAGAAATGGCGCTCCGCGATATTCAGGAACTCGTGCGAGAAATTGTCCATTTCGACGGCCAGAACCTTGATGCGCTGGACGAAGTGATTGTAGGCCATCAGGGCCGGGATCGCGGCGGCCAGACCGACCGCGGTCGCGATCAGAGCCTCCGCGATCCCGGGCGCCACCGCCTGAATGCTCGACGAATGGGTCACGCTGAGGCCGCGAAACGCGTTCATGATCCCCCAGACGGTACCGAACAGCCCGATGAACGGGGCCGCGCTCGCGGTAGTCGCGAGAAAATTGAGGGATTTCTCGAGCTTCGTGATCTCGACGCTGGTCGCCCGTTTCATCGCCCGGGCCACGTTGTCAACCCCGCTCAACTCGGTCGTCAGCGGCTCTCCCGTCGTCGCTTCCTTCTTCGTTCGCGAGACCCGAACCAGCTCCTCGTAACCCGCGCGGAACACCTGGGCGACCGGGCTTGCTTTCAGCTCGCGGCTCGCCTCGTGAATGGAAGAGAGATTGCGGCGTTCCCAGAAAATGTCGATGAACTGGTCCGATTCCCGTTTTGCCTGCTTGACCTGCCGGTATTTGTAAAAAATAATGCCCCAGCTGACCACCGAGAAAAGGACCAGCAGATACAGGACAAACTGAACCACCGGCCCGGACCCGCGAACCAGATCCAAAATGCCGTGCTGCTGGACTCCCTGGATCCCGTTCTGGGCCAGCAATTGAAGGGGCCAGAGGAAAGACATCGTCTGAATCAAACGCCCAATTGAAAAAGTATTATAAGCCTTGTAATTAGTCAATTGCGAAATGCGCGGGCGCTCGTTTTTTGGCACGGTTGGCCGCAACCCGGAGCGTTTATGATCCGCACGATCCAGGAAATCGATCTACGGCAGAAAACCGTCCTGCTGCGCGTCGACTTCAACGTTCCCGTCGAGCACGGCAAGGTGACCGAGCCTCACCGCATCGACAGCGCGCTGCCGACCCTTCGGCTGATCCTCGAAAAGGCCAACAAGGTCCTGCTGGCCTCCCATCTCGGCCGGCCCGAGGGACGGGTCGTGCCGGAGTACAGCCTGGCGCCGGTTCGAGACTACCTCGAGACCGTCTTGAAAGAACCGGTCGTGCTCGCTCCCGATTGCGTCGGAAGCGACGTGGAGCGGCTGGTCCGCGAGTCGAGCGCACGGGTGATCATGCTGGAAAATCTCCGCTTCCACAAGGAAGAAGAAAAGAACGACCCGGATTTTGCGCGCGCGCTCGCTTCGCTCGCCGACGTCTACGTGAACGATGCCTTCGGCGCGGCCCACCGCGCGCATGCGTCGATCGCGGGGGTCGCTCCCTTTTTCCGGGAGAAGGCCGCTGGGCTTTTGCTCCAGAAAGAGATCGATTATCTCGGTCGCGTGCTCTCGAGACCGGAGCGGCCCTTCGTCGCCATCCTCGGCGGAGCCAAGGTTTCGGACAAGATCGGCGTCATCAAGAATTTGCTCTCGCGGGTCGATACCCTTTTGATCGGGGGCGCCATGGCTTACACCTTTCTCAAGGCGCGAGGAATAGAGATCGGCGCTTCGCGAGTCGAAAACGACAGGCTCGGGCTGGCAGCGGATCTTTTGACCGAGGCCGCCGGAGCCGGAATCGCCCTGTTGCTGCCGGTCGATCATGTCACGGCCGACGCCCGCAAGGAGCACCCGGAAGTGCACGGCCCCGGAATTCCTCAGGACCGAATCGGCCTCGACATCGGGCCCGAGACGATCGAGAAGTTCGCCGCGGAGATTCGCAAGGCCAGGATGGTGCTGTGGAACGGTCCGCTCGGCATGTTCGAGACCAGGCCTTTCGACCGCGGCAGCGCCGCCATCGCCAAAGCCGTAGCCGAAAGCCCGTCGCGGCCGGTGAGCATCATCGCCGGGGGCGACACGGTGGCCGCGGTGACCGCCGCCGGCTTACAAGACCGTATGACACACCTCTCTACCGGCGGCGGCGCCACGCTCGAGTTTCTCGAAGGTCGCACGCTTCCCGGAATAAAGGCGCTCGAAGAGCAGGCGTGATGCGGCCGCTGATCGTCGGCAACTGGAAAATGCACGGGACGCAGGCCGGCGCCTTCAGGCTCGCCCGTGCGATCGCCCGGAGCCTGCAGCGCCGACGGCCCGTCGCGGAGGTGGTTCTCGCACCGCCGTTCACGGCCCTGGCCGTCGCGCGCACCGCGATTCGCCGCGGCCCCATCCGGCTCGCCGGACAAAATTGCTGCTGGCAGGAGGCCGGAGCGTTCACCGGCGAGGTGAGCCCCGTGATGCTCCGCGATCTCGGCTGCGCGTTCGTCATTCTCGGCCACTCGGAGCGGCGGCGTCTCTTCGGCGAGAACGACCGGCTCATCGCGCAAAAGCTCGCCGCCGCCCGGAAAGCCGGCTTGCGTCCGATCCTGTGCGTCGGGGAGACTCTGGCCGAACGGCGAAAGGGGCTGACCGGCGGGGTCGTGACGAGACAGCTCAACGTTGCGTTGAAGGGCCTCGACAAAAATGATATAGGCAAAGTCGAGATCGCCTACGAACCGGTTTGGGCGATCGGAACCGGCCGCAACGCGACTCCCGAGCAGGTTGGCGAGGTGCACCGGCGGATCCGCCGCTGGGTCGAGAGATTTTTCGGCGCCGCCGCGGCGGGCCAGACACGAATCCTCTACGGCGGGAGCGTCAATGCCGAGAATGCGCCGCTGCTGGCGTCGGTGCCGGAGGTCAACGGCTTTCTCGTGGGAGGCGCAAGCTTGCAGGCAGGGTCCTTTCTCTCGATCGTCCGCTGCTACGGTGATCGGTAAGAATTCGATGTCAAGGTTCATCGGAGTATAAAGAAATGGTCGTCGTCGTTACGATCATCCACGTCATTGTGAGCATCGGCCTCATCCTGGTGGTGCTGCTGCAGACCGGCAAAGGAGCCGAGGTCGGAGCTGTTTTCGGTGGCGGCTCGAGCGCGACGATTTTCGGCAGCAGCGGAGCCGGGAATTTTCTCACCAAGCTGACGACGGGAATGGCGATCGTCTTCATGATCACCTCCCTCACGCTGGGCTATTTTGCCGGCAGGCGTCCTTCGTCGACCATCTTCGACAGCCGGACGCCGGCGGTCGAGCCACGTGCGACACCTCCGGCTGCACCGTCACCCCAGCAGGGACAGCAAGCCCCGGCCGGCGAGGCGGCCCCAGTGCCGCCTTCACAAACCGAGGCACCGAAGCAATAGCAACAAGAGATCGAGAGCGAGGATGGCGGAATAGGCAGACGCGCTAGTTTGAGGGGCTAGTGCCGGAAACGGCGTGGGGGTTCAAATCCCCCTCCTCGCACCAATTTTCCCGCCGCCGATCAGTCAGCTCGCGAGCACGCAGTCAAAGTTCAGAAAACCCGGAAAAGCACGAACCGGGAACTTTGATTGCAGGTCATCCGCCAAAAATCCGCAGCAGCGCGAGCAGGCCGACGACGATCACGAGGATCGCCGGCCAGCTCAATCCCCGGCCGGTGGAGTCCTGATCAGCCGGCTCGGTCGCTCCGGGAAGCATCCGGCGATAATAGATTCCGTGACGTCCGGCGTGGACGTAAGGACGTCCCCGTGAATCGACGCCGATTCGCGCGCCCTTCAACCCCGCGGAAATCCCGACCCCCGATTTGCTGAAGTTGATCCTGATCGGGCCGAGAGAAACCGACTTGCGAATATAGAAACCCATCGTAAGCCTTGCCCTTTTCGGTGTGCCGCTGGGGGAGTTTCAATTTTTGTCAGCTCCACGAAACAGCCGGCGATTTTTGCGCTTCGAACCCCGTCGCGGCGCCCCATCAATAGCACCGCAGTCCTTTTAATTCAAAGCCTTACGGGCCGGCCGGTGGGTGGCATATGGCTTGCGACAATTCAGTTGGATTCAGGAGCAATTATGATGAAGAAACCTGAAAGCGCCATCAAGCTGCTTACACTCGCGGAAGCGGCGTCCATTCTGAAGATTTCCAAGCGAACCCTGCACCGGATGATCCAGCACAGGCAGATCCCGGCCTTCAAGGTCGGGGGTCAATGGCGCATTCTGGAAAGCCGCTTTCAGGAGTGGGTCCAGGAAGAAGAAGAGAACACCTCGAAGTCCGGCTAACGACCTTGCGCCGCGGACGGCTCGGCGCTCACGCGTTCTTGAAGCCGTATTTTTCCCAGTTTTTGACCACGCGCTCCCGTATTTCCTCGGGCCACAGGTTCTCGAACGTAGCCTTGGTGGGGATCGACTCCTGCGGCCAATCTTTCGGCCAGGTGCAGTCGAAGATGACCCCGGCGGCGTCCCCGATCAACCTCTCCCGGGGTGGCAGAAACGGCAGCAGCACGGGGAAACCAGGATTGTGCGGCACCTTGTGAATGCCGTTGACCGGATGGCATTTCGTGGTCAAAGCGTGCAGCACCTCATCCATGTTCGTGGGATCGACGTCGGCGTCCACGATGACGATGTAGTAAGTGAAAAGCCCGGGCTTGGTCGCCCAGACCGCATGAGCCACGCGCCGGGCGAAGTTCACGAACGGCACCTCGGTGGAGACGACCGCCATGTGACCGACTGCATGGGGCGGGCAGAAAACCCCCTTGACGGGCAGTCCCATTCGTTTGAGCTCCCCGTAGATCTCCGCGCCCTTGATCAGGGCCGTCGCGGTCTGCCCTTCGTGAACAGGCATGCCCATGTTGGAAAACGGCAAAATCGGGTCCTTGCGGTGCGTGATGGCTCTGACCTTCAAGACCGGCTTCGGCGATGACTTCCCCGCCTCATATCCCATGTACTCGCCGAACGGCCCCTCCATCCTTCGCTCGTGCGGCAGCACTTCGCCTTCGAGAACGATCTCGGCGCTCGCCGGAACTTCGAGATCCACCGTTTCACACTTGACCAGGGGGATCGGCCGGCCCTGCAGCGCCCCCGCGATCTCGACCTCGTTCACGTGCGGCGGAAGCTGAACGCAGCTTACAATGGGAATGACAGGCTGGCCGCCAATGGCAACCGCCACCGGCATGGGGCGGTTCATGGCCTCGTACTTCTGGTACATCTGACCGATGTGCTGCTGCAAAGGGAAAAGGCAGCCAAGGGTGTTCCGATCATGAACCATCAAGCGGTACATCCCCCAGTTGACCCAGTCGCTGTCCGGGTCTTTGGTGATCACGGTGTGCCACGTTCCGATATACCGCCCCCCGTCGCCGCCGTGAATGAGCGGGATGGGAAACTTGAGAACGTCGACTTCTTCCCCGACCACAACGGTCTCCTTGCAAGGGCCGGTTCTTACCAGCTCCGGTTTTATCGGCTTTTCCTTGCGCTCGAGATAGGCCTGCATGATTTCCCTGGCGCCGGATCCCGGGCTCATTCCCAAGGCGAGCGCGGTTCTCGCGAACAGCGAGTGGCCGCGCCTCTTGCTCGGGCCCAGCGGCGCCCCGAGCGCCCGAAAGCCTTCCGGATACCCTTTGACCCGCTCGAACAATGCGGCGGGCGCTCCGAGATCGTAGCAGCGCCGCGTGACGGCGCCCATTTCGAGCTTCCAGTCGACTTCCACCCCGATGCGTTGCAGCTCGCCGTGCTCGTCGAGAAGGTCGAGGTAGTCTCTGAGGTCGTCGATCTTCATCACGTCTCCTCCGGAAGGGTTCTACCGTTCATGCCCGGGCGCAACCCAATGCTCTTCGGTCGGGGGTCCCCGGTCCACGCCCGAGCCTCGAACCGGAAATCGGAACCTTTTATTGCAGCACAACCTTGTCGCCGCAAGCGGGAATGGTCACTCGCCAGCGGAGACGCTCTCGAATGACCCGCGCCAGCGCCTGCGCGGCGGCAGGCTCTCCATGGACCACGTACGCCTGGCGCGGCGGTTCCTCGAATCCCTCGAGCCAGTTCAGGATCTCCGCCTGGTCGGCGTGCGCTGAAAAACCGTCGATTGTCTCGATCCTCGCCCGGACCGGAACGAGCCGGCCGAACATCTTGATCTCCTTCGCTCCCTGCTGAAGCTTCTGGCCCCGCGTGCCGGCGGCCTGATAGCCGACGAAGAGTACCACAGTTTTGGGATCGGGCAACCGCTGCCGCAGATGGTGCAATACCCTGCCGCCGGTCGCCATTCCGCTCGAGGTCAGCAGCACGAACGGTCCCTGGAGGTCGTTGATCGCTCTCGACTCTTCCTGGGTCCGATGGATAAAAAACCTGCGGCTGTAGAACGGACTGGTCTTCTTGTCCATGAGCAGCTTGAGGTCGAGATCGTGCTCCCCCGGGTGACCGCAGTAGATTTCGCTCGCGTTGATCGCCATCGGGCTGTCGATGTGCACCGGCAGAATCGGAATCCGGCCCTCCTCCTCGAGCTTGCGGATGGCGTAGATCAGCTCCTGGGTTCTACCGACGGCAAACGAGGGAATGATCAGGCAACCGCCCGCATCCGCCGTATTGCGGATCACGCGAGCCAGCTCCTCCTCGGGATCCGGCGCATGGAGGCGGTCACCGTACGTGGACTCGACGAGCAGCCAGTCGGCCCGCCGGACGGGCTCGGGGTCCCTCAGGATCGGCCGGTGGTAACGGCCGAGGTCTCCGGAATCGACCAGAACGCTCTTCCATCCCGTATCGCACGAAACCTGCGCGGCCGCAGCCCCCAGGATGTGCCCCACCGGCGTAAAGCGCAGCTCCAGGCTGGCTCCGATCCGCACCGTGGCTCCGCTCCTGACGGGACAGAGAAGCCGCAGCGCACGCTCTGCATCCTCTACCGTATAGAGCGGCAACGCGGGCCGATGCCTGGAGTACCCTTCCTTGTTGGCGTAGCGGGCCTCTTCTTCCTGGAGATGCGCGGAATCCAGGAGAAGGATCTTCAGCAAATCGCAGGTCGCCGGGGTGGCGTACACCGGGCCTCGAAATCCCCTCGCCACCAGTCTCGGAAGGTAACCCGAATGGTCGATATGAGCGTGGGTCAAGGCCACCGCCGTCAGACGCTCGACGTCGAACGGGGGCGGCATCCAGTTCCGGAGCCTCAGCTCTTTCAAACCCTGGAACAGCCCGCAGTCCAGGAGAAGCTGATCCGTCCCGTGCTCGAGAAGAAACTTCGAACCGGTCACCCCGCCCGCGCCCCCGAGAAAGGTGAGCGCCGGGCGTTCACGAGCCGGCGGATTCATCCGTGCTCACCATCATGCACCGCTCCACGGCCGGAAGCCCGGCCTCCGCGCCGCGGTTCTCAGGAAACGGGCGCCGGCGGCCCGCCCGCCGGACGCGATTCCTGCTTGCCATACGCTTTCAGGATCTCCTGCAGCTCCGGCCTTTCCACGACCTCTTTTTCGAGCAGTCTGCGGGCCAGCTCCTCCAGGGCTTCGCGATGCGAGCCCAGGCACTGCCGGACCTTCTCGTGCGCCTGCGACAGCAGCGCCTTGATTTCCTCGTCGACCAGACGGGCGGTTTCCTCGCTGTATTCCTTCGGCGAGCGGCTGCCGTTGGGCAGAAACAGCGGGGCACGCTGCCCCTCGAGCGCGACCAGCCCGAGGCGCTCGCTCATGCCGAACTGGGTAACCATCGTGCGAGCGATCTCGGTTGCTTTTTGCAGGTCGTTCTGCGCTCCCGTCGAAACGTCGCCGAAGATCATCTCTTCGGCCACCCGGCCGCCGAGCAGGACATAGATCCGCGCAAGCAGCTCGGAGCGCGTCATCAAATACCGGTCCTCCGTCGGCAACTGCTGCGTGTAGCCCAGCGCCGCCACGCCTCGCGGGATGATCGAGATCTTCGATACCGGGTCGGCGCCCGGGACCAGCTCGGCCACCAGAGCGTGGCCCGCTTCGTGGTGCGCCACCGTCTTTTTCTCGCGCGGGTTCATCACGCGGTTCTTCTTCTGCAGCCCGCCGATCACCCGCTCGATCGCCTCGTCGAAATCCGCTGTCGTGACGGCCTCCTTCCCCTGCCGCGCCGCGAGCAGCGCCGCCTCGTTGACGATGTTCGCCAGGTCCGCTCCCACGAACCCCGGCGTCTTGGAAGCGATCTGCCCCAGATCCACGGAAGGCGCAAGCTTGATCTTCTTCGCGTGCAGCCGCAGGATCTTTTCCCGTCCCCTCACGTCGGGACGATCCACCAGCACCTGCCGGTCGAAACGCCCGGGGCGAAGCAGCGCGGCGTCCAGGATCTCCGGCCGGTTGGTCGCCGCCATGATGATGACCCCCTGGTTGGGATCGAAGCCGTCCATTTCCGCCAGCAGCTGGTTGAGCGTCTGCTCGCGCTCGTCGTGGCTGGCCAGCACGTTCATCCCGCGCGCCTTGCCGAGCGCGTCCAGCTCGTCGATGAAGATGATGCTTGGCGCGTGCTGCACCGCCTGGCTGAAAAGGTCCCGCACCCGCGCCGCGCCCACGCCGACGAACATCTCCACGAAATCCGAGCCCGAAATGCTGAAGAACGGCACGCCCGCCTCGCCCGCGACAGCCCGCGCGAGCAGCGTCTTACCGGTCCCGGGAGGACCGACGAGGAGGACGCCTTTGGGGATCCGGCCTCCGAGCCGCTGGTATTTCTGCGGCGTCTTCAAGAATTCCACGACCTCCGCCAGCTCCTCCTCGGCCTCGTCGATGCCCTCGACGTCGTCGAACGTGACGCCGGTCTTCTTCTCGATGTAGACCTTGGCCTTGCTCTTGCCGATCTGCATCAGGCCGCTGCCGGTCCCCATCTTTTTGAACAGGTAGCTCCAGAGCAGGAAAAACAGCACGACGGGCACGACCCAGGAAAGAACCACCGATATCCACTCGTTGGTCGTCTCGCCCTTGAAGGAGATGCCCGCGCGCTCCAGATCCCGCACCAGATCGTCGTCCTGCACCCGTACCACGACGAACGGCAAGGGTGCCTTCCCCTCGCGAAACTCCTCCCCCAGGGCCTTGAAGCGCTCCGGCGGCATCGCCTGCTTGATCGCCCGCGGGCTGATCTCGCCGCGGATCGTATTCTCCCCGACCACGAGATTCGAGACCTGACCGTTGTGCACCAGCGCCTTGAACTGGCTGTAGTTGATCGTCTCCAGCGAAGGCGCGGCGAAGTAATGCTGCAGGCCGATCACGAGCAGCAGCGCGAGAATGAAGTAGCCGATCGAAAACCGTTGTCGGCGCTTCTGCATGTCTACCCCCGATCTAGCAGGCCCCGCCGCCTCCCGACGAAAAGGCGCCGGGCCGAGTTTCGGCGATTCGGCAAAGGGTGAGCTTCATGCGACTGCGCAGGCGACAGATTCGGAACAGTGGCGGAGGGGGCGAGATTCGAACTCGCGGTCCACGGAGTGGACGCCGGTTTTCAAGACCGGTGGTTTCAACCGCTCACCCACCCCTCCGATAAGGCGCGCCGTCCGGAGAGTCGGAGTTCGTGGTTCTTGCGCACCGGCGAAACATCGTTCCCGGATCAGAATATCGGCTCGCACCGGCGTATACAAGCGCGAGCGGCCCGCCCGTACTGTTACGCGATTCGCTCCAGGCCATCCAGGTAAGGACGCAACGCCGGAGGGACGACCACGCTGCCGTCCGCCTGCTGGAAGTTCTCCAGCACCGCCACGACGGTTCGCCCGACGGCCAACCCGGAGCCGTTCAACGTATGCACGAACATTGGTTTGCCCCGCGTTTCCTTGCGGTAACGGATCTGCGCGCGGCGTGCCTGGAAATCCTCGAAGTTGGAGCACGAGCTGATCTCTCGGTACGTTCCCTGTCCGGGGAGCCAGACCTCGAGGTCGTAGGTCCTGGCCGCGCCGAACCCGAGGTCTCCGGTGCAAAGCTCCACAACGCGATAGGGAAGCTCGAGCCGGCGCAGCACCTCTTCGGCATCGCGCACCAAGCTCTCCAGCTCCGCGTAGGAGCTCTCGGGCTCCGTGAACTTGACCAGCTCGACCTTGTTGAATTGATGCTGACGGATGAGACCGCGCACGTCCTGCCCGTAGGAACCCGCCTCGCGCCGGAAGCACGGGGTGTAGGCGACATAGCGGATCGGCAGCTGCCCGCGTTCTAGGATCTCATCGCGGTGGATGTTGGTCAGCGGCACCTCGGCCGTCGGAATGAGATAGAGCTCCGGTTCGACGACGCGAAACAAGTCTTCCTCGAATTTGGGCAGCTGTCCCGTTCCGGTCATCACCTGGCGGTTGACGAGCAGCGGCGGCAGGACCTCTTCGTAGCCGTGCTCCTTGGCGTGGAGATCGAGCATGAAATTGATCAGCGCCCGTTCGAGGCGCGCTCCGGCTCCCCGGTAAAGCGCGAAGCGGGCGCCCGCGATTTTGGCGGCCCGCGCGAAATCGAGGATTCCGAGCTCCTCGCCGATCTCCCAGTGGTTCTTCGGGGGAAAATCGAACGCGGGCGGCTCCCCCCAACGGCGCACCTCGCGGTTGTCCTGCGGCCCGCGGCCGACGGGAACGTCGGGATGCGGAAGGTTCGGGAGCCGCAGCATGAATTGCTCGAAGCGCTCCTCGATCTCCCGCAACGGGCCCTCCACGTCGCGAATGGCGTCCGACACCTCCTCGACCTCGCGCAGCAGAGCGCTCGCGTCGGCTCCGGCCTTCTTGAGCTTGCCGACCTCCGCCGAAAGGCGGTTCTTCCGCTCCTTGAGGCGCTCGAGCCGGGCGAGCGCTTCGCGGCGCTGCCGGTCCAGAGCCGCGAAGGCCTCCCAGTCGACTGCCGTCCCTCGCGTCGCCATCCGCTCCTTGACGCGTTCCAGGTCTTCGCGCAGAAGCTTCACGTCCAGCATCACTCCACCCTCACGCCTGCCTCGAAAGCGTTCTCGATGTGCTGCACCACCGGTTCCCGGCCGGACCAGGAGACGCCGACCACGTCGAACCGTGCTTCGCGGCTGTGAAGCTTCTTTTCCTGCAAGTACCACATCGCTGTTTTCACCATCTTTTGCTGTTTGCGCGGCGCAACCGCTTCCAGGGGGCTCCCGAAGCCGTGCCCCGACCGCGTTTTCACCTCCACAAAAACCACGACGCCCCCGTCGAGAAGGATGAGGTCGACCTCGCCGAGAGGACACCGGTAGTTACGTTCCACCGGCTTGTATCCTTTCGAGCGGAGAAACCGCTCCGCGATCCTTTCGCCTTCCCGCCCAAGAATGTCTCTGGCTCCATTCACCGGCGTGCTCGCAACAGCGGCAGGTCCGGACCGTCGCCGGCTGCCGCACACGCCTCGCGCACGGGCCTGAAGCTACGCCGGTGAAACGGCGAGGGGCCCAGACGGCGCAACGCCTCGAGGTGGGCCGCGCAGCCGTACCCCTTGTGCAGCGCGAAGCCGTATTCCGGATGGGCCTTGTCGATCTCGATCATCAACGCATCCCGCGCCACCTTGGCCAGGATCGACGCCGCGGCGATCGATACGCACACGCGGTCGCCTTTGACGACCGTCCTCTGGTGCGGCAGCACGCCGGAACGATAACGCTCGAAGAGCAGCTCCGGCCCGATCGTCTCCCTGCCGTCGATGAGGAGCAGATCCGGGAGCGGCCGCATCGCCAGGAGCGCCTTCGCCATCGCCAGCAGAGTCGCGCGCAAGATATTGATGCGGTCGATCTCTTCGACGCCGACGACTCCGATCCCCCAGCCGATCGCGTCGCGTTTGATCGCGTCGGCCAGCGCCTCCCGCCGTCCGGGCGCCAACAGCTTCGAATCCTTGATCTCGGGGTTTCTGTAGCCGCGCGGGAACACGACGGCGGCCGCGACCACGGGTCCCGCGAGCGGCCCCCGGCCAACCTCGTCGAGCCCCGCGACGCAGCGAAAGCCCTGCGAAAACGCCCGCTCCTCCAGCGCCCCGGCCGGAGCAGGCGCGCCGGCCGACCCCGGCAGCGGAATCTGCAGGTGCTTCGCCGGCATCACGCTACCTTTACGATGGGCTTCACCGGCACGTAACCATCACAAAAGGTCCCCGGACAGTAAACGCTTCAAATCCGCCGAAGCAACACACTTACGAACCACTAATAAGCCAAAAGGGCGGCGAACTGCAAATGTTCCGCCCTGGCGCCAGCCATTCTGGCATTGCCGAGCCCCTTGTGTTACTAGAACTTATCTCAAAATTGTTTTAGCAGGACAGCGATAGACGCTAACTGGACAAAGCCGAGAAAGTTTTGGGCATAGTATTCCCAGCGAACCAGGAGACGACGTTGCCATTGAATCCACGCAAAAAAGCGTTCCACGAG